>NZ_JAGUUD010000200.1:0-8495 GCF_020177535.1 Paraburkholderia sp. XV
CCCGCACAGGGGCGACGCGTGAAGCGAGCTAACGTAACGCGGATGCCAGCGCAAACACCGGCAAACCGCCCGGCGTCGCAGACAAACCAAAACCAAAACCAAAACCAAAACCAAAACCAAAAAACCCCGGGGCTACGCCATCACCAAAACCGCCCACCCCGGGAAACGGTCACAACCCCTTACGTACGCTGCGCGTCATCCAACGCGATATTCAGCTCAAGCACATTCACCCGCGCCTCGCCAAACAGCCCAAACTGCCGACCATGCGTATAGCGATCAACAAGAGCAGCCACGTCATTGGCATTCATCTTCCGCGCAGCGGCAACCCGCTCAACCTGAAAAGCCGCCGCCGCAGGCGAAATCTCCGGATCGAGACCACTCCCCGACGAAGTCACCAGATCAACAGGAACAGCCGTATCGGCAGGCATATGCCCAGCAGCCTTCAGTGCATCGAGACGACCTTTAACCTCATCAGCGAGAGCCGGATTAATCGGCCCGAGATTCGAGCCGCTCGACCCCTGCGCGTTATACGGCATCGGCGCCGTCGCCGACAGCCGTCCCCAGAAGTACTGCGGCGCATCGAACTGCTGCCCGATCAACCGCGAGCCCACTACCTTGCCGTCCTTCTCGATCATGCTGCCATTGGCCTGATCGTGAAAAACAGCCTGGCCGAACGCCGTCATCACGGCAGGATACGCAAGCCCGGTCACAGCCGTCAGCACGGCAAAGATCACCACCATCGGGCGAAAAAGCGATTTCATGATTCAGATTCCTTTTTATCTGTCGACAGACGTGCATCGCACAGCCATCAAACCCAACCGCACGCGGCCAGCACCATGTCGATCAGCTTGATGAACGGGAACGGCAGCAAAATCCCACCCAGCCCGTAGACCAGCAAATTACGGCGCAACAGCGACGCGGCGCCGAGCGGACGATACGTCACACCCTTCAGCGCAAGCGGGATCAACGCCACGATGATCAGCGCATTGAATATCACCGCCGACAAAATCGCCGACGACGGCGAGCTCAGATGCATCACATCGAGCACGCGCAGCTGCGGATACGTGGTCGCGAACGCAGCCGGAATGATCGCGAAATACTTGGCGACGTCATTCGCAATCGAGAACGTCGTCAACGATCCGCGCGTCATCAGCATCTGCTTGCCGATCTCGACGATCTCGATCAGCTTGGTCGGATTCGAATCGAGATCGACCATGTTGCCCGCTTCCTTCGCGGCCTGCGTGCCCGTGTTCATCGCGACGGCAACGTCGGCCTGCGCGAGCGCCGGCGCATCGTTGGTGCCGTCGCCCGTCATCGCGACCAGCCGCCCTTCCGCCTGGTGCGCGCGGATCGTCGCGAGCTTCGTTTCGGGCGTGGCTTCGGCGAGGAAGTCGTCGACGCCCGCTTCCGCTGCGATGGCCGCCGCCGTCAGACGGTTGTCGCCCGTCACCATCACGGTCTTGATGCCCATCTTGCGCAGTTCGGCAAAGCGCTCCTTGATGCCACCCTTCACCACGTCTTTCAGTTCGATCACGCCGAGCACACGCGCAATGCCCGCGCCTTTCTCAGCCACCACCAGCGGCGTGCTGCCGCGCCGCGCGACTTCCGAAACGGCCGCTGTCATTTCGGAGGGGAAGTGGCCACCATGCGCTTCGACGTAGTGCTTCACCGCATCGGCGGCGCCCTTGCGGATTTCGCGGTCCGGCAGATCGACGCCGCTCATGCGCGTCTGCGCACTGAACGCGATGAACACGGGATGCAGCGCCGCCATGTCACGCTGGCGGATGTTGAAGCGCTGCTTCGCCAGCACCACGATGCTGCGGCCTTCGGGCGTTTCGTCCGACAGCGACGACAGTTGCGCAGCATCCGCGAGCGTTTCTTCCGCGATGCCCGCTACGGGGATGAACGCCGATGCCTGGCGGTTGCCAAGCGTGATCGTGCCCGTCTTGTCGAGCAACAGCACGTCGACGTCGCCAGCGGCTTCGACGGCGCGGCCCGATGTCGCGATGACGTTCGCCTGCATCATGCGGCTCATGCCCGCCACGCCGATCGCCGACAACAGCCCGCCGATCGTCGTCGGAATCAGGCACACGAGCAGCGCGACGAGCGCGGTGATCGTCACCACGTGCCCCGCCTTCGCGGCTTCGACGGAGAACATCGAGAACGGCAGCAGCGTCGCGGTGGCGAGCAGCAGCACGATGGTCAGTGCGACGAGCAGAATGGTCAGCGCGATTTCGTTCGGCGTCTTCTGACGCTTCGCGCCTTCGACCATCGCGATCATGCGGTCGAGGAACGCCTCGCCTGGATTGGCCGTCACTTTCACGACGATCCAGTCCGACAGCACGCGCGTGCCGCCCGTCACCGACGAAAAATCTCCGCCCGACTCGCGGATCACAGGCGCGGATTCGCCCGTGATGGCCGACTCGTCGACGGACGCCACGCCTTCGATGACTTCGCCGTCAGCGGGAATCACGTCGCCCGTTTCGACCAGCACGACGTCGCCGCGGCGCAGGTCGGAAGCCGTCATGATGCGGATCGGCGACTTCGGATGCGGCTCGTTGAGCTTCTTCGCCATCACGTCTTTCTTCGCGCTGCGCAGCGATGCCGCCTGCGCTTTCGAGCGCCCTTCCGCGAGCGCTTCAGCGAAGTTCGCGAACAGCACCGTGAACCACAGCCACAGCGACACCGCGAGAATGAAGCCCGCGGGCGCCTCGGCCTGGCCCAGCAGCGCGGCGACCCAGAGGATCGTCGTCAGGATGCTGCCGACGTACACGCAGAACATCACCGGGTTGCGGAACTGCGTGTGCGGCTTGAGTTTCTTGAACGAGTCCACGATCGCCGGGCGCAAGAGCGCCGGATCGAACATGGACCGGGTAGCGGAATGGTCAGTCATTTCTTCCTCTATTTGCTTCGCCGTTTTTTTCGCGTGGCGTATCAATGGCCCGCGATCATCATCAGATGTTCGACGCCGGGGCCGAGCGCGAGCGCGGGCACATACGTGAGCGCGCCGACCAGCAGCACCGTGCCGAGCAGCAGCACGACGAACAGCGGTCCGTGCGTCGGCAGCGTGCCGCCCGTCACCGCGATGCGCTTCTTCGCCGCCAGCGAGCCGGCAATCGCGAGCACCGGGACGATCGTGCCGAAACGGCCGAACCACATCGCCACGGCAGTCAGCCAGTTGTAGAACGGCGTGCTCACCGTGAGACCCGCGAACGCGCTGCCGTTGTTGTTCGCGGCCGAGCTGAACGCGTACAGGATTTCGGAGAAGCCATGCGCGCCCGGATTCAGGATGCCCGCCTTGCCCGCGTCGGTGAGCACGGCAATCGATGTCGCGACGAGCACGAGCAGCGGTGTGAGCAGCACGACGATCGACACCATCTTCATCTCGTACGCTTCGATCTTCTTGCCGACGTATTCAGGCGTGCGGCCGATCATCAGCCCCGCGACGAACACCGCGAGCATCGCGAACACCAGCATCCCGTACAGACCCGAACCCACGCCGCCGAAGATCACCTCGCCGAGTTGCATCAGCAGCATCGGCACGAGACCGCCGAGCGGCGTCAGCGAGTCGTGCGTGTTGGCCACGGCGCCGCACGATGCCGCCGTCGTCGCGACCGTGAAGATGCCCGACTGCGCGATGCCGAAGCGCGTTTCCTTGCCTTCCATGTTGCCGCCCGGCTGCAGCGCGCTCGCCGACTGATCGACATGCAGCGACGCGAAGAGCGGATTGCCGGCTTGCTCCGCGCCGATCTCGCCCGCGATGCACACGGCGAAAGCGATCGTCATCACTGCGAGCACGGCCACGCCTTGCCGCCCGTCGCCGATCATGCGGCCGAACACGAGGGCCAGCGCGGCGGGGATGATCAGGATCGAGAACATCTGCACGAAGTTCGAGAACGGCGTCGGGTTCTCGTACGGATGCGCGGAGTTGCCGTTGAAGAAGCCGCCGCCGTTCGTGCCGAGCATCTTGATCGCTTCCTGCGTGGCGACGGGGCCCATCGCGATGGTCTGCGTCTTGACAGGCGTATCGACCATCACGGGGTTGCCCTTCGCGTCCTTCACGGGGTTGCCCTGGGCATCCGTCTTCGGCGCGGAATACGTGGTGGTCTGCAGCGTGGGCACGTCCTCGTACGACTTGAAGTTCTGGATCACGCCCTGGCTCATCAGCAGCGCTGCGACGATCGCCGACATCGGCAGCAGCACGTAGAGCGTCACGCGCGTCATATCGACCCAGAAATTGCCGATGGTCTTCGCCGTGTGGCGCGCAAAGCCGCGCACCAGTGCGATCACGACGACGATGCCCGTCGCCGCCGACAAGAAGTTCTGCACAGTCAGGCCGAGCATCTGCGTCAGATAGCTCAACGTCTGCTCGCCCGAATAATCCTGCCAGTTCGTATTGGTGACGAAGCTGATGGCCGTGTTGAACGCGCCGTCGACAGTCATCGCGCTGAACTGCTGCGGATTGCCGGGCAACAGGCCTTGCACGCGCAGCAGCACGTACAGAAACACGACGCCGAGCAGGTTGAACGCGAGCGTGGCGATCGCGTAGTGCTTCCAGCCCATTTCCTGCTCGGGGTCGACGCCCGCGAGACGGTACAGCAGACGCTCGACGGGCCCGCCCAGTTTGACGACGCGCGACGTGCCGTCCATCACGCGCGACAGATAGCGCGAAACGGGCACGGCAGCCGCGAGCAGCACGACGATGAAGAAGGCCGGCTGCAAGACATTGTTGAGGTTCATTCAATGTCCTCCGCGCGCAGCAGCGCATAGACGAGATAGGCGAACAGCAGCGCGGTCGCCGCGCCCGACAGCCAGAGGATCCAGTTCATGAGCGCGCTCCCTGACCACGGCCGTAGCGCGTCAACTTCTCGCATCCGGCGATCAACCCAAAGGTCAGCGCAGCAAAAAGCGCGATGCCCCCGACATACAGCACATCCATTTCATCTTCTCCATTTGTTTGGCGATGGATGGCCGCAACGTTATGCCGATCGACGTAAAGGGCAGGTCAAAGATGCATCGGGGAGTGTAAAAAAGGTGTAAACGGAAAAGGCCGCTTCACGTCGCGCGTGAAGCGGCCTTCCTGATTGCAGCGAGCGTTGCTTACGGCAGCAAAACCGTCGACCCCGTCGTCCTGCGCGCCTCCAGGTCCGCATGCGCCTTGCCGACGTCGGCGAGGGCATAGCGCTGATTGATGCTCGTCTTCACCTTGCCGGACACGATCACGTCGAACAGTTCAGCCGACATCGCGTCGTAATCGCTGCGCTTGCCCATATACGTGAACAGCGTCGGACGCGTGAAAAACAGCGAGCCGCGCCCGGCGAATTCCGACGAATCGATGGGCGGCAGCGGGCCCGACGCATTGCCGAAGCTCACGAACATGCCGAGCGGCGCCAGGCAATCGAGCGACGCCGTAAACGTATCCTTGCCGATCGAGTCATACACGACGGGCACGCCTGCCCCGTTCGTGATCTCGCGCACGCGTTTCGTGAAGTTCTCGCGTGTGTACACGATGGGATGGTCGCAGCCGTGCGCCTTCGCGATCTCCGCCTTCTCGTCCGAACCGACCGTGCCGATCACCGTCGCGCCCAGCGCCTTCGCCCACTGGCACACGAGCAGCCCCACCCCGCCCGCGGCCGCCTGGATCAGGATCGTGTCGCCTGGCTTCACGGGATACGTGCGGCGCAGCAGATATTGCGCGGTCACCCCTTGCAGCATTACGGAAGCGGCTTGTTCGTAGCCGATCGCATCGGGCAGTTTCACCACCTGCGCCGCGGGCAGCACGCGCTCTTGCGCGTACGCGCCCGGCGGCCGCGCGACGTATGCGACGCGGTCGCCCGCCTTCAGCTCCGTCACGCCGGCGCCGACCGCGATCACCTCGCCCGCCGCCTCCATCCCGAGGCCGCCCGGCAACGGCAGCGGATACAGCCCGGTGCGGAAATACACGTCGATATAGTTCAGGCCGACGGCATGCTGTTTGATGCGGATTTCGCCGTTACCCGGCTCGCCCACTTCGACGTCGACCCACTTCATCACTTCCGGGCCGCCTGTCTTGTCGAATCGAATTGCCTTCGTCATGTCATCTCCAGATTGATTCGTTGCCTGATTCGCGTCGATTGCCCGCTTGAAACGAACGACGCCGTCAGACCTGATGCGTCAGACGCAGTGTCAGCACGTCGAGGATCATCCGCGCTGTCGAGATGTTGGTCGCGCACGGCACGTTGTGGACATCGCACGCCCGCACCAGCGCGTTGATGTCCGGCTCGTGCGGCTGAGGCGTCATCGGGTCGCGCAGGAAAATCACCATGTCGACTTTGCCTTCGGCCAGTTGCGCGCCGATCTGCAGGTCGCCGCCGTGCGGGCCGGACAGCATCCGCTCGACTTTCAGGCCATGCGCGTCGCTAATGCGCGAGCCCGTCGTGCCCGTCGCGATCAACTCGCAGCGCGACAGCGTGTCGACGTATTCGCCCGCCAGCCTGACGATGTCATCCTTCTTGTGGTCGTGCGCGATCAGCGCGACGCGTGTTGTCATGTCGTTGCTCCTCTTGTGTTGTCGTTATCGTGTTCGCGATGTGCCGCGAAGGGCCGTGCAACGGCCGTCCATCATCAAAACGTGCCGGGGTACGCGCCGCCGTCGATCAGCCAGTTCTGCCCGGTGATATAGCCCGCGTGCACGCTGCACAGGAACGCGCAGGCGCGGCCGAACTCGTCGGGCGTGCCGAAGCGGCGCGCGGGAATCGTCGCCATGCGCTGCTTGCGCGCTTCGTCGACGGAGATGTTCTGCGATTTCGCCGCTGCCTCGAACGTCACGGCGATGCGGTCGGTGTCGAACAGGCCCGGCAGCAGGTTGTTGATGGTCACGCCGTCGGGTGCGACCTTGCGCGCGACGCCCGCGACGAAGCCTGTCAGGCCCGAGCGCGCGCCGTTCGACAGACCGAGCACATCGATAGGCGCCTTCACCGACGAACTGGTGATGTTCACCACCCGTCCGAAGCCGCGCGAGATCATGCCGTCGATGGTTGCGCGGATCAGTTCGATCGGCGTGAGCATGTTCGCTTCGAGCGCGCGAATCCAGTCGTCGTGCGTGAAGTTGCGGAAATCGCCGGGCGGCGGGCCGCCCGCGTTGTTGACGAGGATGTCCGGCTGCGGACACGCGGCGAGCGCCGCGGCGCGGCCTTCGGGGGTGGTGATGTCGCAGGCCACCGCTTTCACGTCGACGCCCGTCTTCGAGCGGATCGCGGCCGCCGTGGCTTCGAGCGTGTCGGCCGTGCGGGCGACGATCGTCACGTTCACGCCTTCGGCCGCCAGCGCCTCGGCGCAGCCGCGCCCCAGTCCCTTGCTTGCCGCGCACACCAGCGCGGTCTTTCCTGCGATGCCCAGATCCATGTGTATTTTCCTGTTTTTGCGCGCGCAACGAGCGGGACATGCCTGCGCGTTACGCTCGGGGGTGGTCGGCCAACTGTCCCCCGATTCTAGAAGAATCGACGCGGCGCTGCCGGACCTTGCCGATATACCTTTCATCAGCATCCGTCTTTTTGCGCTGCCCTTCCGGTAAACTCGCAGCCATGGCGCAGCCGCGCGTCGCCGCCCGTCACGGGGCACGGGCGCCGCGCCAAATTCATCGTCAGCCAGCTCAACTTCGCCGCGAGGCGCCCCGTCATGACCCAGGACAGCCGTTTTCCCAATCTTTTCATCCTCGATCACCCGCTGATCCAGCACAAGCTGTCGCACATGCGCGACCGCGACACGTCCACGCGGACGTTCCGCGAACTGCTGCGCGAGATCACGCTGCTGATGGGCTATGAAATCACCCGCAACCTGCCGATGACGACGCGTCGCGTGAGCACGCCGCTCGTCGATATCGACGCGCCTGTGATTGCTGGCAAGAAGCTTGCAATCGTGCCCGTGCTGCGCGCGGGCGTGGGCATGTCGGACGGGCTGCTGGAGCTGATTCCGTCGGCGCGTGTCGGGCATATTGGTGTGTATCGCGATGACGATCATCGCCCTGTCGAGTATCTGGTGCGGTTGCCGGATCTCGAAGATCGCATTTTTATTCTTTGCGATCCGATGGTTGCGACGGGGTATTCGGCCGTGCATGCGATCGATGTGCTGAAGCGGCGCGGTGTCGCGGGAGAGAATATTTCCTTCCTCGCGCTCGTGGCCGCGCCTGAAGGCGTGCAGGTGTTTCAGGATGCGCATCCGGATGTGAAGCTGTATGTTGCTTCGCTCGATGCACATCTGAATGAGCATGCTTACATTATTCCTGGGCTTGGGGATGCTGGGGATCGGTTGTTCGGGACGAAGAACTGATCGTTGTTTTTGCCCTTCGGGGGTGGGGGGTTGTGGTGCCGGGCTATGCCGTTTGGTGTTCTGGCCTTTGCGCCTGCCTTCGTGGCGCGGGCTACGCCGTTTGGTGTGCTGGACTTTGCGCTGGCATCCGCGTTTCGTTAGCTCGCTTCAAGCGTCGCCCCTGTGCGGGGCGGCACCTACTTTTCTTT
>NZ_JAGUUD010000201.1:0-8426 GCF_020177535.1 Paraburkholderia sp. XV
CCCGCACAGGGGCGACGCTTGAAGCGAGCTAACGAATCGCGGATGCCAGCGAAAGTAAAAGCAAACCGCGGATCCCAAGCGCAAACCACACTGCAAACCCCACCCGCAAAACCCGCAAAAACCTGGAGGAGTCACAAATGGACATCGAAACCACCCACACCGGCGACGTGCTGACAATCGCCTTCGCTCGCCCAGAAAAGAAAAACGCGATCACATCCGCGATGTACCAGACGATGGCCGACGCGCTGGCCGAAGCGCAACAGGACCCGGCCACCCGTGCGGTGCTCATCCGCGGCAGTGCAGGAATCTTCAGCGCCGGCAACGACCTCGAAGACTTCATGAAGCAACCGCCCGTCAGCGACAACGCCCCCGTCTTCCAGTTCCTCCGCGCGATCAGCTCGGCGGAAAAACCACTGGTGGCTTCAGTAGCCGGCGCAGCCGTAGGAATCGGCACAACACTGCTGCTGCATTGCGACCTCGTCTACGCCGCCGACACGGCGACCTTCTCGCTGCCATTCGCGCAACTCGGCCTTTGCCCGGAAGCCGCATCATCGCTGCTGCTGCAACGCGTCGCGGGTTATCAGGGAGCAGCGGAAAAACTGATGCTCGGCGAACCGTTCGACGCAAAAGAAGCGCTCCGCATGGGCTTCGTGAACCGCCTGCTGCCTGCGGCCGAAGTCGACGCGTTCGCATTGCAGCAGGCGCAGAAACTGGCCGCCTTGCCCGCGTCATCGCTGCGCGTGACCAAGCAACTAATGAAACGCGCCGCGCAGCACGAAATCCAGACCCAGATGACCGACGAAGCCGTGCACTTCGCCAAGATGCTGCTCGCGCCCGAAGCCAAGGAAGCGTTCAAGGCATTCTTCGAAAAGCGCAAGCCGGACTTCCGCCAGTTCAGCTAACCGGGAAGAGGCCGGGCCGCGTCAAACCGTGTCGTAATCGACGTAGCCCGCTTCGCGACAGAAGCTCACCAGCCGCACGCCCGCCTCACGCGCAATCGTGATCGCCAGCGAAGACGGCGCCGAAATTGTCGCGACCATCGGAATATCGACGCGCGCCGCCTTGCGTACCAGCTCGTAGCTCGCGCGGCTCGACAGAAAAACGAAACCTTCCTTCGTATCCACGCGATCCAGCGACAGCCGCCCAATCAGCTTGTCGAGCGCGTTATGACGGCCCACGTCCTCGAATGCATACTGGATCGCGCCCGTCGCGTCACACCACGCGGCCGCGTGCAGGCCGCCCGTCATCTTCGTGAGCGCCTGGTGGGCGGGCAGTTCCTTCGCGGCGCGAGCGATCGCATCGGGCGCCAGGCGCTGCAGAAAGCCCGTGTCCGGCACGCGCTCGGGCGCCAGATCGAGCAGATCGATGCTCTCGATTCCACACACGCCGCAACCCGTGCGGCCCGACAGCGCGCGGCGCTTTTCCTTCAGCGCCACGAAGGCCTGCTGCACGACGGTCAACTGCACTTCCGCATGCGGCAATTTGCCGTCGCGGACCTCGACCTCGATGTCCTGAATGTGCGCGCCGCGCTCGACAATCCCTTCCGAAATCGCAAAGCCCACCGCGAATTCCTCGAGGTCGCGCGGTGTGCACATCATCACCGCGTGCGAAATGCCGTTGAAGACGAGCGCAACGGGCCATTCCTGGCCGACATGATCGGCGACGCTCTCGACCGCGCCGCCACGGTGCCGGCGCACCGCCTGCTCGACGATGCCCGGTTGTTCGCCCGTATCCAGTTCGTTCACCTGCTGACTCCTGCACGAATGCTGCGACCCGGCTCAAGGCCGCCGCGCCGCCAATATGGTTCTAAAATACCTCAGACCGGCATAGCGCGTTGGCCGCCGAACAAGAGGAATCTGTCATGGGACTCAATGATGCGCCCCTGCTGTTCAACTTCGAGGTTGAATCTTCGGAGAATTTGAAATTCATCCCGATGGTCGTCCGATTCAATCTCGACCGCTTCGGGCTGCGGATTTCGTTGGAACAATGGCAAATGCTGCCGCACGAAGACCGCGTGCTGCTGGCGCGTTTTCCCGTGGAAGACGACACCGCGATCGAGCCGAACTTCGATCACGCCCTCTTCGAGATGATGCGCACGCACGCGAACATCGAGCCTGAATGGTTCACGCCTGAGGATAACCCGGCATGGCGCGACACTGCAGTCGTGCCGGATACCGTTCTGAATCAGGCGCAACTCGCGAATCTTCCCGCGCCGGGCGCGGCGCAGTGGGCGCGGCTGGAGCCGTTTCAGCGCTATGTGCTCGCCAAACTGTCGCGCAAGACGGCGAGCAACCATGATTTTTTGCCGGCAATGAAGGAATTTGGCCTCGCCGGTTGAGTCTGGCGCAAGATTTTTTCTTTTTACCCTCAATCTCTTCCGATCGCTGCCGTTATCCAAAGGTTGGCGCGTAAAGCGCTGCGCCCGGCTGCGCCTCGTTCGTCCGCGCCGTCCGTGCGTGGAGCATGTGACCGCGCATCTGACTGGCCTCCCGCGCGCCCCCGCCTGCAGGATCGAACGACGTTCGGAACCTATGATCTCTTTTCTATCGAAGCGGCTGCTGATCAATCTGGCGGTCGTCGCCGCGGCGGTCGGCGCGAACGCCTTCGTCGCGTACACGCAGATTTGCGCACAGCGCGACGCCGATGCCCGCACGGTCCGCTCGACGGCTATCCGCCAGAATCTGGAAGCCTATCGCGCGACGCTCGAAGACGGTCTCGGCGTGCTGGGCCGTTACGAGGATTCGGCGAGGCCGGCGCCCGCCGATGCGGCGTCGGCAATGTCCGCGTCGCTCGCGAAGATCGATAAGGCGCTGCACGAGCAACTGGCGAACCAGCCGAACGTGGCCGGCGCGCTCGCGCAGCTCACCGCCAACGGCTCGCGGCTCGAGCAGGATATCGCGCTCGCGCTCGCCAAAACGACTGCACCTGAGCAGGACGGCTCGCGCGCCTGGGCTGCGCAGACTTATACGCGTCTCGGGATGGAAATCGACCGGCTCGAGGCGCGGATGGACCAGTTGCGCGCGCAGGAAGACCTGTCGCTGAAGGCGGCGCTCGACGCGTCGATGCGCGATTCGCGCTACGCGATGCTGTTCCTGATCGTAACGATGCTCGCGGGCAGCGGGCTGCTGATCTACACATTCGGCGCGCGGGAAAATGTCGCGCGCGAAAAGCTGCGCATCGCGAAGGCGCTGCATCGGCACGACGAGCGCTTTCGCGGGCTGTTCGAGCAGCATCCCGTGCCGATGTACATCTTCGACCGTGACACGCTGCGCTTTCTCGCGGTCAACTCGGCGGCTGTGCAGCAATACGGCTACTCGGAGAGCGAATTTCTCTCGATGACCGTGCGTGCGATCCGCCCGCACGCCGAGGTCGCGCGGCTCGAATCGCACTTGCAGCGCAGCGACGTGGCGCCGGGCGGCCCGCGCACGATGGCGGGCATCTGGCATCACCGGCGCAAGGACGGCTCGCAGATCAGCGTCGACATCTCGTATCACGCGATGACCTTCATGGGTCGTCCCGCGTTGTTCGTGCTCGCCGACGACGTCACCGAGCAGATCAACGCCGAAGCCGAAGCACAGCGTTCGAACCAGATGCTGGAAACGGTGATCGACAACATCCCGCAGCGCATTTTCTGGAAGGACAAGGAACTGCGCTATCTCGGCTGCAACATGGCGTTCGCACGCGACGCGGGCCTGGCCTACCCGGAGCAGGTAATCGGCAAGCGCGACGAGGACATGCCGTGGCGCGCATTCGCCGACGAACTCGGCCGGCAGGACACCGAGGTGATGGCCTCCGGCGTGCCGAAGATGAACTACGAAACCGACATGGTGATCGACGGCGTGCATCGCACGACGGTGACGAGCAAGCTGTCGTTCACCGACAGCGACGGCCGCGTGATCGGCGTGCTCGGCTCGTACACCGACATCACCGAGCGCAAGCGCGCCGACCTCGCGCTGCGCCTGCAAAGCCGCGCGCTCGATGCGAGCGTCAATGCGATCCTGATTACAGCGCCTTCGAAGGAAGGCAATCTGATCGAGTACGTGAACCCGGCGTTCAAGCGCATCACGGGCTACGATCCGCAGGAAGTGATCGGCCAGGACTGCCGCGTGTTGCAGCGCGACGACCGGGATCAGGAAGGCATTGCCGCGATCCGTCAGGCGCTGGCGGCAAACCGCGAAGTGAGCGCGGTGCTGCGCAACTATCGCAAGGACGGCGTGCTGTTCTGGAATCAGCTGTATATCGCGCCCGTGCCCGACGCCAACGGGCAAACCACGCACCACATCGCCGTCATCAACGATGTGACGGCGCTCATCCGCTATCAGGAACAGCTCGAATATCAGGCGAACTACGACAGCCTCACGCGACTGCCGAACCGCAATCTGCTGCGCGACCGGCTGCAGCATGCGCTGATCGTCGCGCAGCGGCATCACAAGGGCGTGGCCGTCGTGTTCATCGATCTCGACGGCTTCAAGAACGTCAACGACAGCCTCGGGCATAGCGTCGGCGACCGGCTGCTGTCGGTGGTGGCGGACCGTCTTGCACGCTGCGCGCGGGCGAGCGATACGGTCGCGCGTCACGGCGGCGACGAGTTCGTGATCGTGATGAAGGATACCGTCGACGAGCAGTCGCTGATTGCGTGGATGGAGCGTGTGCGTGCGTCGATTTCAGAGCCGGTATGGCTCGACGGCACGGAGTTGTACGTTGGCTGTAGCATGGGCGCGAGCCTGTTCCCGCAGGACGGCGACGACGCCGAGACGCTGATGAAGAAGGCCGACCTCGCGATGTATCGCGCCAAGGACATGGGCCGCAACACGTTCCAGTTCTATCAGCCGGAGATGAATGTCTCCGCGGGCGCGCGGCTAAACCTGGAGCGGCGTCTGCGCCGCGCGCTGCGCGACAACGAGTTCCTGTTGCACTATCAGCCACAGGTCGATATCGAAACGGGCCAGGTGGTGGGCATGGAAGCGCTCGTGCGCTGGAGCGACCCTGAAGTCGGGCTGATTCCGCCGTCGCAGTTCATTCCCGTCGCCGAGGAAAGCGGGCTGATCGGGCCGCTGTCGGAATGGGTGCTGCGCGAAGCGTGCCGTCAGAACAAGGCATGGCAGGACGAAGGCTTGCCGCCCGCGCGCGTGTCGGTGAACCTGTCGGCGCGGCAGTTCCAGCAGCGCGATATCGCGAAGCTCGTGATGCAGGTGCTGGAGGAAACCGGGCTCGATCCGCAGTATCTCGAACTCGAGCTGACCGAGAGCACCATCATGCGCAACGCGGAAGAGGCTGTGTCGATGCTCAACGAACTGCACGCGCTCGGCATCGGTCTGGCGATCGACGACTTCGGCACCGGGTATTCGAGCCTCAGCTATCTGAAGCGCTTTCCGGTGGACAGGTTGAAGATCGACAGATCGTTCGTGTCGGATATCGGCGAATCGTCGGACGATGAAACGATCACGTCCGCGATCATCGCGCTCGCGCACTCGCTGAACCTGCAGGTGATCGCGGAAGGCGTGGAGACGTCGACGCAACTCGACTTCCTGAAAGAGCGTGCGTGCGACGAGATGCAGGGCTACTTCTTCGCGAAGCCGCTGCCGCACGAGGCGATTCCCGGCATGTTGCAGCGGGGCGCCGAGAAGGCGGCGATGATCGCGGCGAACGCCTGATAGTCAGGTTCTCATGGAGGCATACAAGGCCGCGCGCTGGGTGAGCGCGACCTGCCGGAATCAGTCGAGTTCCGGCAGCGCGCGCGGGCGGCGGTCGCTGTCCGTCGCGACATAGGTGAGGGTCGCTTCCGTCACCTTCACGGTTTCTTCCGAGAGGCTCATGCGCTGCGCGTAGACCTCGACGGCGACCGTTACCGAGGTATTGCCCGTCTTCACGATATCCGCGTAAAAGCTCAGCAGATCACCGACGAACACAGGCTGCTTGAACACGAACGAATTGACGGCGATGGTCGCCACGCGGCCGTTGGCGCGGCGGCTTGCGGGAATCGAGCCGGCGATATCGACTTGCGCCATGATCCAGCCGCCGAACACATCGCCATGGACGTTCGCATCCGACGGTTGCGGGACGACGCGCAGCGCGCACGGTTTCTGCGGGAGGTTGAGAGTCTGGGTCATCGGGGCATCCATGAATTCAGTTGAGGCGACAGGGATGGCGCTCACGACCACAGCATGACCGGGAAGACCAGTGTCAGCGCGGCGAAAGCGGCGCCAGCCGGCTTCTGCGACAATATTGCCAGATCAGGAATTGTACGGGAAAGCGCCCGCTGGAGCTTATTGCCGGCGCGTCGCGTTCGGAAGGCCGTTTTGTTCGTCGAACGCACTTGCCCGTCACGTTCCCCACGAGTCACGCGTCAAGCGTGCAGGCTATTCCCACAATAGAACCATGCGTCGCTTTTCCGCTTCGTCCGAACCGTCGCCGATTTCGAATCAACCGCGCAACGACTGGCAAACTATCGTCTCGCTGCTGCCGTACCTCGCCACGTACAAATGGCGCGTCGCGTTCGCGCTCAGCTGCCTGATCGGCGCGAAGGTTGCCAATCTGGGCGTGCCGATCGTGATGAAGCGCATCGTCGACAGTCTTGCTGCCGTGCAGCACCTGACGGCGCTCGGCCGCGCGACGAACGCGCCCGCCGTCGTGCTGCTGGGCGGCGTGGGGCTGCTGGTGGTCGCGTATGCCGTCGTGCGGCTGTCCACTTCGCTCTTCACGGAGCTGCGGGAAATCCTGTTTTCGAAGGTGACGGAAAGCGCGGTGCGGCAACTGGCGCTGAAGGTGTTCCGGCATCTGCATGCGCTGTCGCTGCGCTTTCATCTGGAGCGGCAGACGGGCGGCATGTCGCGGGATATCGAGCGCGGCACGCGCGGCATCACGCAACTGATCTCGTATTCGCTCTACAGCATTCTGCCGACGCTCGTCGAAGTCGGCCTCGTGCTTGGCTTCTTCGTCGTCAAGTACGAGGCGTATTACGCGATCGTCACGTTCATCGCACTGGCCGCGTACATCACGTTCACGGTGAAGGTGACCGAGTGGCGCACGCATTTCCGGCGCACGATGAACGAACTCGATTCGAACGCGAACTCGCGCGCCATCGATTCGCTGCTGAACTACGAGACTGTCAAGTACTTCAACAACGAAGAATGGGAAGCGCAGCGTTACGACGAGAACCTGAAGCGCTATCGCGCGGCGGCGATCAAGTCGCAGAACTCGCTGTCGGCGTTGAACTTCGGGCAACAGGCGATCATCGGTACGGGGCTGGTGTTCATCCTGTGGCGCGCGACGCAGGGCGTGATGGCGGGGCGGCTCACGCTCGGCGATCTCGTGCTGATCAACACGTTCATGTTGCAGTTGTATATTCCGCTGAATTTTCTTGGCGTCGTGTATCGCGAGCTGAAGCAGAGCCTCACGGATATGGACCGCATGTTCACGCTGCTCGGCGCGGCGCGCGAAGTGCCTGATGCGGTCGATGCGTTGCCGCTTGTTGTGAGCGGCGCGCAGGTGAGCTTCGAGCATGTGAACTTCGCGTACGAACCGGCGCGTCCGATTTTGCACGACGTGAGCTTCACGATTGCTGCGGGCACGACGACGGCTGTGGTTGGCCATAGCGGCTCGGGCAAATCGACGCTCGCGCGGCTGCTGTTTCGCTTCTACGATCTGGATCGCGCGACGGGCGGTGCGATTCGCATCGACGGGCAGGATATTCGCGATGTGACGCAGGATTCGCTGCGCGCATCGATCGGCATCGTGCCGCAGGATACGGTGCTGTTCAACGACACGATTTATTACAACATCGCGTATGGCAGGCCTTCGGCGACGCGTGACGAAGTGATCGCGGCGGCGCGGGCGGCGCATATTCACGAGTTTATCGAGAGCTTGCCCAAGGGGTATGAGACGCCTGTCGGCGAGCGCGGGTTGAAGCTTTCTGGTGGTGAGAAGCAGCGCGTTGCGATTGCGCGGACTGTGTTGAAGAATCCGCCTGTGTTGCTGTTTGATGAAGCGACTTCGGCGCTCGATTCGCGGTCAGAGCGTGCTATTCAACATGAGTTGGATTTGATTGCTCGTGAGCGGACTACGCTGATTATTGCGCATCGATTGTCGACGGTTGTGCATGCGGAGCAGATTATCGTGATGGATAAGGGGCGCATCGTCGAGCGCGGGACTTTTGCTGAGCTGATTTCCGTTGGTGGGTTGTTTGCCCAGATGTGGGCCTTGCAGCAGGAGCGTGCTGCGCACGCGGAAGAGGTTTTGGATTTGCCTGGCGATGAGGGGTGAGGCTTTTTTCGTCTGCGACGCTTGGGTGGGGTGCCTTTACACGTTTGCGATGGTATCTGCGATTTGCTTTTGTTTTTGCTTTTGCTTTCGCTTTCGCTGGCATCCGCGATGCGTTAGCTTGCTTCACGCGTCGCCCCTGTGCGGGGCGGCACCTACTTTTCTTT
>NZ_JAGUUD010000202.1:0-8315 GCF_020177535.1 Paraburkholderia sp. XV
CCGCACAGGGGCGACGCTTGAAGCACGCTAACGTAACGCGGATGCCAGCGAAAAAACCGGCAAACCAAAACCAAAACCAAAACAAAAAACAAAAACCAAACCACAACCAAACCGCCCGCGCCGCGAAGGCGCTACATACTTCCCAAAAGCAAATCCTCAATCATCACTGGCAACCTCCGCACCCTGACCCCTGTCGCATGATGCACGGCATCCGTAATCGCCGCCGCGACACCAGCAAGCCCGATTTCTGCAATCCCCCGCGCCCCCAACTCATTAAAAACAGGATCAGGATAATCAAGAAACGTCACATCCAGCGCCGGCGTATCGGCATGCGAAGCAACAATATAGTCCGCAAGATTGCTATTGATCGGCGCACCGCTCTGCGCGTCATACATCGTATGTTCAAACAAGGCCATCCCAACCCCCATCACCACAGCCCCTTCAATCTGATTGCGCCCGGCGCGCGGATTCAGAATCCGCCCCGCGTCGATCACCGTCACGACACGGTTCACGCGCAGCCGCGCCGTCTCCGGCTGCCACGTCACCTCGGCGAAATGCGCGCCATACGAGTAGATCGAATAGTGCTTTTTCAACGGATCGTCAAAGCCGCCCTGCGCACTGCCCTTCCCCGACGCCGCATGCATCTTCGCCGCCTGCAGGATCTGCGCAAACGGCACCCCCTTCTCCGCCGCTTCCGTCTTGCGATGCACCCGCCCCGCGCCAAACGCGAGCGTGTCCTTGTCCACACCCTTGAATGGCGACTCGTCGACAGCCGCCGCGCGTGCCAGCACCATCTCCGTTGCCGCACGCGCCGCCTGCAGCACGGCGGGAATCACGGAAGCCGTCGCGGCCGAACCACCGGATATCGGCCCTACAGGCAGCATCGTATCGCCGAGCACGACTTCGATTTTGTCGAGCGGAATGCCCGTGTGCCCCGCCACCAGTTGCGCGAGGATCGTGTACGTGCCCGTGCCGATGTCCTGCGTGCCGCACACGACGCGCGCCGTGCCGTCCGCGCGCAGATCGACGCTTGCCTCGGCGGAAAAACGCAGCCCCGGCCAGCCGCACGCGCCGACGCCCCAGCCGAGCGTCAGCCCGTCGCGCGTCATCGAACCGACTTCGGCCGTGCGCTGCGCCCAACCGAACTTCTTCGCGCCCGTCGTCAGACACTCCACGAAATGCCGCGACGAAAACGGCAAGCCCGTCGATTCGTCCACTTTCGGCTCGTTCCTCAAACGGAATTCGACAGGGTCGATATCGAGCTTGCGGGCGAGTTCGTTCATCGCCGATTCGAGCGCATACAGACCCGGCACCGCGCCCGGTCCACGCATCGCCGTCGGCGAGCCGACGTTGCGCCGAACCAGCCCCGAAGTCACACGCAGATTCGGCACGCTGTACAAGAACGGCGTGATCTCGCCGCAGCTTTCCTCGTAGTCGTCGGCAATCGCGGTGTGATTCAGGTAGTCGTGGCGAAGCGACGTGAGCTTGCCGCTGCGATCGGCGGAAAGACGCATGCGCTGCTGCGTCGTCGGACGATGGCCGACGTTCTGGAACATCATCTTGCGGCTCACGACCAGCTTCACCGGCTGCCCCGTGTGACGCGACGCAGCCGCCGCCAGCAGCGAATGCGGCCACATCCACAGCTTGCCGCCGAAGCCCGAGCCGAGATAGCGCGAGATCACGCGCACTTTCTCTTTCGGCAAGCCGAGCATCTGCATCAGCGTCCCCTGATGGTTGGACACGGCCTGCGTCGTCTCATAGAAGGTGTAGCCCTCGCCGTCCCACTGCGCGACAGTGGCGTGCAGTTCGATCGGGTTGTGCGTTTCGACGGGCGTCACGTACGTCTCGTCGAGCGTCACTTCGCCGGCTTCGAATGCGGAGGCCGCGTCGCCACGCTCGCTTTGGACATGCGGCTCGCCCTTCGCTTCGAGTTCGTCGCTGACGTCATGCGCCGTCCTGTCATAGCCGACTTTCACGGCGGCCGCGGCGTTGCTCGCCGCCTCGAACGTCTCGGCGACGACGGCGGCCACGTACTGCCCGTAATAGCGGATCACATCGTCGTCGAACGGCGGACGCGCTTCGTCGACGAATCCCGTCTCCATCGAGTTGCCCGAAATGCGGTAGAAGCGGCCGATGTTTCCGCGATGCAGAATCACGCGCACGCCGGGCATCGCCTGCGCGGCGGCGAATTCGAGCGACGTGACACGGCCGCTCGCGATCGTCGCGCATACGGGCACCGCGTACAGCATGTCGGGCAAATCGATATCGGAGGTGTACTGCGCGCGTCCGCTCACTTTCAGCGGACCGTCGACGCGCGACTGCGGCTGCCCAATCACGGACAGCAAGGAATCGGACACAGTGGACATGGAAAGAAGTCCTCGAAAAAGTTTCAGACGGACTGCATGACCTGCGTCAATGCATGTATCAGGCAGCGCCTCGATAGTTCGATCTTGAAGCCGTTCTGGCTCTGCGCTTTCGCATTGGCGAGCGCGGCGTCGGCGGCGCGCGCAAAGCTGGCGGCGTCGGGCACGGCGCCCGCGAGTTCGGCTTCGGCTTCGCGCGCGTGCCACGGTTTCGTGCCGACGCCGCCGAGCGCGACACGCGCGCGCGTGATGCGCCCGTCGACAACATTGACGACGACAGCCGCCGAAGCCAGCGCGAATTCGTACGACGCGCGGTCGCGCAGCTTCAGATACAGCGAACGGCTGCCCGGAATGGGAGGCAACGTGACATGTGTGACGAGATCGCCCGGTTCGAGCACGGTTTCGCGCTCCGGCGTGTCGCCCGGCAGCAGGTAGAAATCGTCGATCGGGACACTGCGCGCGCCCTTCGTCCCCTGAATCTGCACCGTCGCGCCGAGCGCCGCGAGCGCGACGTTCATATCCGACGGATTGGTCGCAATACATGCGTCGCTCGTGCCGAGTATCGCCATCGTCCGGTTGAAGCCTGTGATTGCAGCGCAGCCGGAACCGGGCGCGCGCTTGTTGCACGGCATCGCGGTATCGCGGAAGTAGACGCAGCGCGTGCGTTGCAGCAGGTTGCCGCCCGTCGTCGCCATGTTGCGCAGTTGCGCGGACGCGCCTGCCAGCAGCGCCTGCGACAGCACCGCATACGGCTCGTGAATCAGCGGATGCAGCGCGAGGTCGGCGTTGCGCACCAGTGCGCCGATCTTGACGCCGCCGTCATCCGTCACTTCGACGCGGTCGAGCGGCAAGCGGCGGATATCGACCACGCGCGCCGGTTTCTCGACATCGAGCTTCATCAGATCGAGCAGCGTCGTGCCGCCCGCGAGAAAACGCACCTGCGCGCCCTGCTGCGCGGTTTGCGACGCCGCGCCCGCGACGATCGCGTCGCGCACGTCGTTCGCGCGCGAAAGCTGGAACAGTTCCATCGTGGCCTCCTAGCGCTTGCCGCGCACGGTCTGGATGGCCGTCACGATGTTCTGGTAGGCGCCGCAGCGGCACAGGTTGCCGCTCATCGCTTCGCGCACGTCGGCGTCGTCGGGGCCGATCGCCTCGTCGAGCAGCGCGACGGCCGACATGATCTGGCCGGACGTACAGTAGCCGCACTGATAACCGTCGCATTCGACGAACGCGGCCTGCATCGGATGCAGCGCATCGGGCTCGCCGATGCCTTCGATGGTCGTGATCGTGTCGCCTTCGTGCGTCGCAGCGAAAGACAGACACGCGTTTTCACGGCGGCCGTTCACATGCACCGTGCACGCGCCGCACTGGCCGTGGTCGCAGCCTTTTTTCGTGCCCGTCAGATGCAGATGCTCGCGCAACGCGTCGAGCAAGGTCGTGCGCGGATCGAGCGCGAGCGCGTAAGCCGTGCCGTTCACGTTCAGTTCGACGGGAATCGTGACGCTGGACGACGGCTGCGCGTGGGGGGTGTCGCCGGGTGGAGTGACTTCGGGTCGGGCAATGGTGTGGGGCATCGGGAAATCTCCATGCAGCAATCGGAATGGGACGATCGGAAGGAAGACGGTCGAATGCCAGATGGCGCGTGTCACGATCGCGCGACGCCGTCGCCGTACCGTGGAGCACCGATGGACAAGCGGAAAGTATAGGCCCCCATTCGCGGGCGCGCCGGTGAACCCTCCGCATGTCAGACGTGCTGCCCTTGCGCCATCCGGATGCCGATCAAACGTCAGATCTATATCGACAGACTGACCAGCCCAGCAAGCGCGATACCCGGGCTCGCACATGCCGCGCTGCAAAACTCCGTGACGGTTACATCTGCCCGCTACAGCCCATACATCGCTCACTCATCCAGAACGATTTCGATTCAATGCGCATGACAGTGAAGAACATGAAACGGAAACGGCGCCGCAGTCTGAAATCGTTGCTACTGATGGGCGCAGCCTGCGCCCTGCTGTCGGCCCGCAGCGCGTCGGCGCAGGAAATCGCGCTGTACGGCGGCTGGCTGAGAGGCGCGGGCACGAACACGTATTCGTGGGCGATCGACTATACGGAAGGCTTTGGAAGATACCTCGCGGGCAGCATCACGTGGTTGAACGAAGGCCATATGCCGGACCATCACCGCGACGGGCAGGCGGTGCAGATCTGGGGGCGTTTGCCGCTCGCGCAAAACCGCTTCGTGATTGCGGTCGGCGTGGGGCCGTATCGCTACTTCGATACGGAAGCGGCCGAACAGGGCCAGGGCTACTCGAACACCCACGGCTGGGGCGGCCTGTTCAGCGCGCGGGCGACCTGGTACACATCGCGCCGCTGGACGACGAGCCTGCAACTGAACCGCGTGCAGGTGTCGAACGGACCTTCGACGACGGCCGTGCTGCTCGGCGCCGGCTATCAGCTCGACGCGCCCGACGAGCCGGGACCGCGCGCCTGGGCGCTGCCGCGCACGCATGACGTGACGAACAACGAAGTCACGGTGCTGGTCGGGCAGACCATTCTCAACAGCCTCGAGTCGCAGACGTCGATAGCCGAGTCGATCGAATACCGCCGCGGGCTTACGCACTGGCTCGACGGCACGTTCGGCTATCTGCATGAGGGCGGCGGCCTGAAAGCGCGCCGCGACGGCCTCACGGCGAAGACCCCGACGAACGCTCGACGGGCGACGGCATCCTGTCGGGCCTCGTATCGGTGTCGGCGTCGTACCGCTTCACGCAGCACTGGGCGGCGCGCGTGACGTGGAATCGCGTCGTCACGCGCTACAGCCGCGATACGGATGTGCTGATGGGTGGTATCGGCTACCGGTTCTAGCGGCGCCGCCGCGTTCATGCAAGCGCCTGCTCCACGCCCAGATCGGCCAGCGGATGCGCCTGCGTCCGCCACGGCGACGACAGGAAATGCCGCACGCGCTCGGGCCGCACTTCGGCCAGCGTCGCGGGCGCCCAGCGCGGCTTGCGGTCCTTGTCGACGAGATGCGCGCGCACGCCTTCGCTGAAATCGCCCTCTTCGATCGCACGCGTGACGATGCCCAGTTCCATCCGGAAACATTCGGCGAGCGTCATCTGACGGCCGCGCAACAGCGCGTCGCGCGTGACGTACAGCATGGTCGGCGAATGCGAGGTCAACGCGTCATAGGTTGCCTGCAGCCACTGACGCACCTCGCGCTGGCCCATTTGCGGTGCATGCTCTCGCTCCAGATCCTGGCGCAGCGTCGCGACGATCCGCTCGACGCCCGAGCGCCGGTCGAAGTGCCGCAAGATCAACTGCGTGAACGCGCCGAGCCCCGCGTGCGGGACGATGTTGCATGGCGGCTCGAATACGGTGCGCAAGGCGCGCAGCAGACCGTCGGCGGCGACGTCGGCCGTTGCGATGCGCAACAGACGCTCCTCGAACGTGTCGAGCCATTCGGACGGCACGCACAGATCCGCAAGCTGGAAGCACAACGCCTCCGCGCCCGTCAGCGTCACGCCTGTCAGTCCGACATACAGTTCGATCTCGGCGGGCATCACGCTCAGAAAACGTGTCGCGCCGACGTCGGGCAGAAAGCCGATGCGCGTCTCGGGCATGGCGATCTTCGTGCGTTCGGTGACGATGCGCAGCCGCGCCGCCTGGCCGAGGCCCATGCCGCCGCCCATCGCGATGCCGTCGAGCAGCGCGACAACGGGCTTCGGAAAGGTATGCAGCGCGTAATCGAGGCGGTACTCGTCGATGAAGAACTGCTGCCAGTCCGTTTCGTTGCGCTGCCGCATGCCGTATAGCGCGCGCACGTCGCCGCCTGCGCAGAAGCCTTTCGCGCCCGCGCCGCGCAGCACGATGGCGACGATTTCGCTATCGGTGCGGCAGCGCTCGACCAGCACGGCCAGTTCGCGCACCATCTCGTGCGACAACGCGTTCAGCGCGGCCGGGCGGTTCAGCGTGACGATCGCGACGCGATTGACGACGCGAAACAGCACGTCGGGTTCGTGCGCGCTTGCCTCGTTGAGAACAGCGTTCATCGCTGCGACTCCTTCGATTGCACGCCTTGCCACTGCGGCGCGCGTTTTTCGAGGAACGCATTGACGCCCTCGCGCTGATCCGCGCCGTCGAACAGATCGACGAAGCGCTCGCGCTCCACGGCCAGCGCCGCCGTGCGCGGCACGCCGTTGCGGGCCTGCTGGATCAGATCCTTGCTGAACGTAACGGCCTGCGGGCTCAAGCCCGCGACGCGCGCCGCCATCTGCAACGCGAATTCGCGTGCCGCACCCTTCTCGACCACTTCTTCGACGAGCCCGATGCGCAGTGCCGTCGCGGCATCCACGCGCTCGCCCGTCAACACGATGCGCTTCGCCCAGCCTTCGCCGACGAGCCACGGCAGCGTCTGGGTGCCGCAGCCGCAGGGCAGCAGGCCGACGGCGGTTTCCGGCAGCGCCATTACCGCGTGCTGCTCGGCGATGCGGATATCGCAGGCGAGCGCGCATTCGAGGCCGCCGCCCATCGCATAGCCGTTGATTGCGGCGATCACGACGGGCCGCGCGTTCTGCAGCGCTTCGAACGCCGAGCCGAAGCGCGATGCCGCCTGTCGCGCGATTTCCTTGTTGCCGTCGGCGAAGGTGTTGAGATCGGCGCCCGCGCTGAAGAACTTCGGGCCGTCGCCGGTGATGACGATGGCGCGCACTTGCGCGTCGCCGTTCAGGCGTTCGATGGTGTGCTGCAACTGCAATAGCCCTTCCGGCGTGAATGCATTCGCGGGCGGGCGCTTCAGGGTCAGCAGGGCGACGCTGCCGTCATGGGCGTAGTCGAGTTCGATCATTTACGCGTCTCCATCCTTGCGATACAGCTTGATCACCGCTGAGAAGTCGAGCTTGCCGGCGCCGTTCGTGCTCATGGTCTGATAGAGCTGTTGCGCGAGCGCGCCGAGGTAGACGGGTTGGCGCGCGAGTTTTGCGGCATCGGTGGCGAGGCCGAGATCCTTGAGCATCAGGTCGGTGCCGAAGCCGCCTGTGTAGCCGCGCGTGGACGGCGCGGTGTCGATGACGCCGGGGAACGGGTTGTAGGTGTCCGAGCTCCAGCAGCGGCCCGTCGATGTGTTGATGATCTTGCCCAGTACCTGGGGGTCGATGCCGAGTTTCTCGCCGAGTGCCATCGCCTCCGACACGCCGGCCATCGTGATGCCTAGCACCAGGTTGTTGCAGATCTTTGCGACCTGGCCGGTCGAGGTTTCGCCGCAATGGACGATGTTTTTGCCCATTGCTGAGAGGATGGGTTTTACCTGTTCGTATGTTTCTGCGGTGCTGCCGACCATGAATGTCAGCGTCCCGGCTGTTGCACCGCCTGTGCCGCCTGAGACGGGTGCGTCGACGAAGGTGTTTCCGTTCTGTGTCGCCAGGGCGGCGAAGGTTTTTACACTGGCCGGGTCGATGGTGCTCGAGTCGATGATCGTTACGTTCTTCGCGATGCCCGCGAGGATGCCTTCTTCACCTGTTAGCACTGCTTTTACATGTGCTGCCGCGGGGAGCATCGTGATGACGTATTCGACGTCTGTCGAGGCTTCTTTTGGGGTTCTTTTTGCTGTGGCGCCCGCTTCTGTTAGTAATTGCACTGCGTGCGGGTTCAGGTCGAAGACCGTTACCGTGTGGCCCGCTTTCAGCAGGTTTAGCGCCATCGGCGCGCCCATGTTGCCTAGTCCTATGAAGCCGATTTTCATGTTCGATCCTCTGGGTTGGTCCGGGTTTTTTTGCTGTTGTGGTGGGGTTTTGGGGTTTCTTCTTTGTGGTTTGGCTTTGCGCTGGCATCCGAGTTACGTTAGCTCGCTTTAGGCGTCGCCTCTGTGCGTTTGCCTTTGCGCTGGCGGCCGCGATTTGACTCTGCGCTGGCATCCGCGTGACGTTAGCGTGCTTCACGCGTCGCCCCTGTGCGGGGCGG
>NZ_JAGUUD010000203.1:0-8251 GCF_020177535.1 Paraburkholderia sp. XV
GTGCCGCCCCGCACAGGGGCGACGCGTGAAGCGAGCTAACGAATCGCGGATGCCATCGAAAAGGCAACTCGCGGATGCCAGCGCAAAAACCCAAAAACACCAAACCACAACGCAACAATCGACAGCGAAAAAAACCGCCGAAGGCAAAAAAAATCACTTCGAAATCGAAACGACCTTAGTCCCCGCGATCCGGTCATGCAGAAACTGCCGGCTCACCCCAACCCTGCCGACAGCCGCATAAAAAACGAACCAAACCCCAGCAACAACCAGCGTCTGCGGCACCTTAAGACCAAAAATCGGATGCACCGCCAAAGGCGGCAAAAACCACAACCAGGCAAGCACATAACGCAACACAGCACGCGTCAGGGAAAGCCTCCCGCCATCCTTGGCGGCCACCACCCGTAAGCGCCACGTCTTCATCGGCAGGGTCTGCCCGCCGTGTGTCCAGAACCAGACGAAGTACACGCCGACCACCAGCCCCACCCAGGCCGCGAGCCAGTTGTGATGTGTGAGCCCGTTGCGCTGCTGCGTGAGCGTGCTGAACAGATACCCCGCGAGGAACACCACGCCAAACAGCAGCACACCTTCGTACATCAGCGCGGCGAGCCGCCGGCGTACGGTCGGCGTCGAGGGTTCTACGGATTCGGGCTGGAGCGGCACGGCTGCGGAGTCGACGGATGTGGACACAGGCTAGGCCTCGGTTGCCGTTGATGAGCCCGCGACGCAGGCTCGCAGAGGGATTATGAGCCGTTGAAGATGGACGGTGCGTCGGAGGGCGAAACAGGCGTCGGCGTGGCCGGCACGAAGCTGCCGGTGCCGGGAATGGCGGGCGCGCCGGGTGACGGCGCCGCGACGCCGGCGGACGCACCTGCCGTCGCAGGCGGCACAGGCACGCTCGCGAGCTTGTCCTTGCCGTTCACCAGCCGGTTGATGTCCTTGATCTCGGACTTGCCGGAAGGCGGCGCGCTGACGACGGTCGGCCGGCGCTTGTGCTCGCTTGCGGCGAGCTTTTGCTTCTGCTCTTCAGGCAACTGCTGGTACGCCTTCCACGCGTTTTGACGCGCCTCACGCGGCAGTTCTTTCGAGACCTGATAGTTCTCGCGCGCGACGCGCCGCTGCTCCGGCGTCATGCGCACCCACTCGGCCATGCGCTCGTGCAGTACTTTCTGCGCTTCCGGCGTCATCTTCGGATAGCGCGACGCAATTTTCAGCCATTTGCGCTTGCGCTCCTCGCTGAAAGCGTCCCATTGCGCGGCAAACGGCGCGAGCGCGACGTGTTCGGCGTTCGACAGTTTCGACCACGCCAGCGGACTGGTCGAGATGGGCAAGCCCGGCAGTTCGACGGTCAACGCCGGCGCGGCTGCCTTCGCGGGTGCACCGCTGGCGGGCGCCGCGGCGGGCGTGGGCGTCGGGTAGAAGCGCGGATAGGTGGCGGCGAATGACACCAGGGCTGCAATCACGCATCCGGACACAACGGCAAGGCCGCGCTTGTAACTCACCCGTCAACTCTCCCCGGTCAGTGGTTGCGCGTCAGGTACGCGTTGAACCCGTGA
The DNA here is from genome assembly GCF_020177535.1 of Paraburkholderia sp. XV. Classification (NCBI taxonomy): domain Bacteria; kingdom Pseudomonadati; phylum Pseudomonadota; class Betaproteobacteria; order Burkholderiales; family Burkholderiaceae; genus Paraburkholderia; species Paraburkholderia sp. XV. Next base: position 1,554 of record NZ_JAGUUD010000203.1, read on the forward strand.
TCGAGATAGGCATTGAGCGGCAGGTCGTCGCTCAGCATGGCGGCATCGATATCGGCGAGCTCGGCCGTGCGCTGGTGGTCTTCCCACCACGCGATGCCCGCGAGTCCGATCACCAGCGCGAGCACCGGCCAGGCGAGCGCGAGTTTGCGCAGGCGCGGCAGGCGGCGCGAAGGTTCCGGTTGCGGCATGTGGGCAAGCGTCCCCGCGCCGACGAACACGGGCGCGAAAGCGGGCGCCTGCACGGCCTCAGGCTTCTTGCGAGCGAGTGCGGCACGGCGCGCAGCGGCGAGCCGGTCGGTCGTGGCGGGCGGAATGCGGGCAGCGTTTTCGTCGAGCGCGCGCCGAAGCTGCAGCGCAAACTCGAGTTCTTTTGTTTCGGGAGCGGAGCTCATAGCGTGATTCCTTTGGCCCTGAGCGCTTGCGCCAGCGTGTGCGTGGCCCGTGAGCAGTGCGTTTTCACACTGCCTTCCGAGCAGCCCATCGCAGCGGCAGTCTCAGCGACATCCATATCTTCCCAGTAACGCATCAGAAACGCCTCCCGTTGACGAGCCGGCAACTTTTGGATTTCGTCGTCGATCAACTGCAGGACCTGTTCGCGTTCGAGCCGCTGCTCGCTGCTCTCCACGCCCGTCGAGCCGTCCTGGCTTTCAAATGTTTCCAGCGGATCGAAGTCTTCGTCGTCGGCACTGCCCAGCGATGAGAACAGGCTCACCCAGGTATTGCGCACCTTCTGCCGACGGAAATAGTCGTGCATCGCATTCTGGAGAATACGCTGAAACAAAAGCGGCAGTTCAGCAGGAGGACGGTCGCCGTATTTTTCGGCGAGCTTGATCATCGCGTCCTGCACGATGTCGAGCGACGCGTCGTCGTCCCGCACGGCGTAGACCGTCTGCTTGAACGCGCGCCTTTCGACGCCCGCCAGAAAATCGGCGAGTTCCTTGTCTGATGCCATCCGTTGGGGGTCGGCGCAGCGAGTGTGCGCGGAATCGGTCGAAAAATGTCGTAAAACTCGCGGATGCTAACAAACTTTCACCCGAGCCGGGGAAAAACGCGGCAGGCTTTTGCCATGCATCGAGCTTCGAACGCGAAATATGCCATTTCCGTCAAGGCAACCGCAAGCCGTACGTAACGCATGTGTAAAACGGTCGAAAATGGACGATGAAACGCCGGACGCCGTCAATCATGGAAATATTTGCTTGACCATCGGACGTATCGTAGATATCGTCTACGGTTCGCAACATAAGTGACTTGTCTCATTTGAGGTTGGCCCAAGAAGCCTTCCTGTCAAACTGGACGCGCCGCTTGAACCCGAGCCACAAGCCCGGCAGAGAGCACCCGATCAATTTTTTGCCGAAAATTCGAAAGGTGAATGATGAATATGCCCAGCGCGGAATTCTCCACGTCGGATACCACCCCCCATCACGAAGCTGACTCTATCGGCGCCACCGTGCTCATGAAGGCACTGGCCGACGAAGACGTCGAATTCGTCTGGGGCTATCCCGGCGGCTCGGTACTCTACATCTACGACGAGCTTTACAAGCAGGACAAATTCCAGCACGTTCTCGTGCGCCACGAGCAGGCCGCGGTTCACGCCGCCGACGCCTATGCGCGCTCGACCGGCAAGGTCGGCGTCTGCCTCGTGACTTCCGGCCCGGGCGTCACCAACGCGGTGACGGGCATCGCAACGGCCTATATGGACTCGATCCCGATGGTGATCATCAGCGGCCAGGTGCCGACTGCTGCGATCGGTCAGGATGCGTTCCAGGAGTGCGATACCGTCGGCATCACGCGCCCCTGCGTGAAGCACAACTTCCTCGTGAAGGACGTGCGCGATCTCGCCGCCACCGTCAAGAAAGCTTTCTATATCGCCCGTACCGGTCGTCCCGGCCCGGTGCTGATCGACATTCCGAAAGACGTGTCGAAGGCGGCTTGCCAGTACGAACCGCTGAAAAGCGTGTCGCTGCGCTCGTACAACCCCGTCACGAAGGGGCACTCGGGGCAGATCCGCAAGGCCGTCGCGCTGCTTTTGTCGGCGAAGCGCCCGTATATCTACACGGGCGGCGGCATTATCCTCGCGGATGCATCGCGCGAGCTGAACCAGTTCGCCGATCTGCTCGGTTATCCCGTCACGAACACGTTGATGGGGCTGGGCGGCTATCGCGCGTCGGACAAGAAATTCCTCGGCATGCTCGGCATGCACGGCACGTACGAAGCCAACATGGCGATGCAGCACTGCGACGTGCTGATCGCGATCGGCGCGCGTTTCGACGACCGCGTGATCGGCGACCCGGCGCACTTCTCGTCGCGTCCGCGCAAGATCATTCACATCGACATCGACCCTTCGTCGATTTCGAAGCGCGTGAAGGTGGATATCCCCATCGTCGGCGACGTGAAGGAAGTGCTGAAGGAACTGATCGAGCAGTTGCAAACGGCCGAGCATGGCCCCGACACCGCGGCGCTTGCCGACTGGTGGAAGGAAATCGAAGGCTGGCGCTCGAAAGACTGTCTCAAGTTCGACCGCAAGAGCGAGATCATCAAGCCGCAATACGTGGTCGAAAAGCTGTGGGAGCTGACGGACGGCAACGCGTTCGTCTGTTCGGACGTCGGCCAGCACCAGATGTGGGCCGCGCAGTTCTACCGTTTCAACAAGCCGCGCCGCTGGATCAACTCGGGCGGTCTCGGCACGATGGGCTTCGGCCTGCCGGCAGCAATGGGCGTCAAGATGGCGCATCCGGATGACGACGTCGTCTGTATCACGGGCGAAGGCTCGATCCAGATGTGCATCCAGGAACTGTCCACCTGCAAGCAGTACGACACGCCCGTCAAGATCATTTCGCTCAACAACCGCTATCTGGGCATGGTGCGCCAGTGGCAGCAGATCGAATACAGCAAGCGCTATTCGCATTCGTACATGGATGCGCTGCCCGACTTCGTGAAGCTCGCCGAAGCGTACGGCCACGTCGGCATGCGGATCGAAAAGACCGCTGACGTGGAACCGGCGCTGAAAGAAGCACTGCGCCTGAAAGATCGCACGGTGTTTCTCGACTTCCAGACCGATCCGACCGAAAACGTCTGGCCGATGGTTCAGGCCGGCAAGGGCATCACGGAGATGCTCCTCGGATCGGAAGATCTATAACGAGCGCGTTTTGGCGCCGGCTCCGTCATGCACATCTCCACAAAAGATGAGCGCGGACGGAGCGGTGCAAATCGCACGCATCGCATACATCGATATCTGGAAGAAGCGAACATGAGACACATTATTTCCGTTCTGCTGGAAAACGAACCGGGCGCGCTGTCGCGCGTGGTCGGCCTGTTCTCCGCACGCGGCTACAACATCGAAACCTTGACGGTGGCGCCGACCGAAGACCGTTCGCTGTCGCGCATGACCATCGTTTCCATTGGCTCGGACGACGTGATCGAACAGATCACGAAGCATCTGAACCGCCTGATCGAGGTGGTGAAAGTGGTCGACCTGACAGAGGGCGCCCACATCGAGCGCGAGCTGATGCTGATCAAGGTGAGGGCGGTCGGCAAGGAACGTGAGGAGATGAAGCGGATGTCGGATATTTTCCGCGGCCGCATCATCGACGTCACCGAAAAGACCTACACGATCGAACTGACGGGCGCGAGCGAGAAGCTCGACGCGTTCATCGAAGGGCTCGACGCCACCGCGATTCTCGAAACGGTCCGCACGGGCGGTTCGGGCATCGGACGCGGCGAGCGTATCCTGAAGGTTTAACGACCCGGCAACATCGGTTCGATCCGCGCCGGGCGTTGCGTCAAGCGCCCGGCCCAAGCACTACACACGCAACATTTTTCTGAATTTCGCCAAGGAACAGACATGAAAGTTTTCTACGACAAGGACGCCGACCTCTCCCTCATCAAAGGCAAGCAGGTCACCATCATCGGCTATGGCTCGCAAGGCCATGCTCACGCGCTGAACCTGAAGGAAAGCGGCGTGAACGTCACGGTCGGTCTGCGCAAGGGCGGCGCATCGTGGAGCAAGGCTGAGAACGCAGGCCTGACGGTCAAGGAAGTGGCGGAAGCCGTGAAGGGCGCCGACGTCGTCATGATGCTGCTGCCCGACGAGCAGATCGCCGAAGTCTACGCAAAGGAAGTGCATGGCAACGCCAAGCAGGGCGCAGCGCTGGCATTCGCGCACGGCTTCAACGTGCATTACGGCCAGGTGATCCCGCGCGCTGACCTCGACGTCATCATGATCGCGCCGAAGGCTCCCGGCCACACGGTGCGCGGTACGTACTCGCAAGGTGGCGGCGTGCCGCACCTGATCGCGGTCGCGCAAGACAAGTCGGGCGCAGCGCGCGACATCGCGCTGTCGTACGCAGCGGCGAACGGCGGTGGCCGTGCCGGCATCATCGAAACCAACTTCCGTGAAGAAACGGAAACGGACCTGTTCGGCGAGCAGGCTGTCCTGTGCGGCGGTACGGTCGACCTGATCAAGGCCGGCTTCGAAACGCTGGTCGAAGCGGGTTACGCGCCGGAAATGGCGTACTTCGAGTGCCTGCACGAACTGAAGCTGATCGTCGACCTGATCTACGAAGGCGGCATCGCGAACATGAACTACTCGATCTCGAACAACGCCGAGTACGGCGAGTACGTGACGGGTCCGCGCATCATCACGGACGAGACGAAGAAGGTCATGAAGGAAGTCCTGAAGGACATCCAGACGGGCGAGTACGCGAAGAGCTTCATCATCGAAAACCGCGCTGGCGCGCCGACGCTGCAATCGCGTCGCCGTATCACGGCCGAGCACCAGATCGAGCAGGTCGGCTCGAAGCTGCGCGCGATGATGCCGTGGATCGCGAAGAACAAGCTGGTCGATCAGTCGAAGAACTAATCTGCCTGTTTTTCTTCCTCCGGCGCACGAAATGCGCCGGAAGCATCAAAAAGCCGTCCAGGTGTGCTGAACCCTGGACGGCTTTTGCTATCCTACGGTTTTCAAAAAGACTGAACCCAACCTTATGAATTACCCTCATCCGATCATCGCGCGCGAAGGCTGGCCGTTCATCGCCATCGCGGCCGTCGTTGCGTTGTTGATCCACTTCATCGCAGGGTTCGGCATTGCCTGGATTTTCTGGCTGTTGCTCATCTTCGTCGTGCAGTTCTTCCGCGACCCCGCGCGGCCCATTCCGACGCAGGCCAACGCGGTGCTGTGCCCGGCCGACGGCCGCATCGTCGCTGTCGAAACCACGCATGATCCGTACGCAAACCGTGAAGCGCTGAAGATCAGCGTGTTCATGAACGTGTTCAACGTGCATTCGCAGCGCTCGCCGGTCGACGGTGCGATCTCAAAGGTCGAATATTTTCCGGGTGCGTATCTGAACGCTGCGGTCGACAAGGCGTCGACGGAAAACGAACGCAACGCGGTCGTGATCGAAACGGCGAGCGGCGCGACGGTGACGTCGGTGCAGATCGCGGGCCTGATCGCACGGCGCATTCTCTGCTACGTCAGGGCGGGCGAGCCGCTCACGCGCGGCCAGCGCTACGGCTTCATCCGGTTCGGTTCGCGCGTGGACGTATATCTGCCCGTGGGCAGCCGCCCGCGTGTGTCGATCGGCGAGAAGGTCTCGGCTTCGTCCACGGTTCTGGCTGAACTATAAAGCGGCACAGGGAGGGTTCGATGGCCGCATTCAAACCGCGTCGTCCTCGTAGCAGCGGTGCGCCGCAGCCGCGACCGTTCAGGCGCAACAAGCCGTCCGTGGTAACGGAATCCGTGATCGACAGCCGGCGCGCCGCGCGGCAGCAGTTTCTGCGCAAGCGCGGGATCTACCTGCTGCCCAATGCGTTCACGACGGCGGCGCTTTTCTGCGGGTTCTTCGCCGTCGTACAGGCGATGAACGTGCGCTTCGAAGTCGCCGCGATTGCGATTTTTGTCGCGATGGTGCTCGATGGGATGGATGGGCGCGTTGCGCGCATGACGCATACGCAGAGCGCATTTGGGGAGCAGTTCGACAGTCTGTCGGATATGGTGTCGTTCGGCGTTGCGCCGGCGCTTGTGATGTATGAGTGGATTCTGAAGGATCTCGGGCGCTGGGGCTGGCTCGCGGCGTTCGTTTATTGCTCGGGGGCGGCGCTTCGGCTGGCGCGGTTCAATACGAATATTGGTGTTGTCGATAAGCGGTTCTTCCAGGGTATGCCGAGCCCGGCTGCGGCTGCGTTGATCGCTGGTTTTGTCTGGCTTGCTACGGATAATCGCGTGCCTTTGAAACTGGTCTGGTTGCCTTGGGTTGCCTTTGCTTTGACCATCTACGCGGGCGTGACCATGGTGTCGAATGCGCCGTTCTACAGCGGCAAGGCGCTGGATGTGCGGCATCGGGTGCCGTTTGCGGCGATTCTGCTCGTGGTGGTCGCGTTTGTGCTGGTTTCTTCTGATCCGCCTTTGATGCTGTTTGGGCTGTTTGTGCTTTATGGCCTGTCGGGGTACGTGTTTTGGGCGTATCGCGTCGTGAGAGGGATGGGGAATCCGGCTCGTTCCTCGCAGCGGCCTGGTTAGTGGGTTTTGGTTTTTTTTCTGTCTGCGACGCTGGGGTGGTTTGCTTGCGCTTGCGCTTGCGTTTGCCTTGGTGCTTTGCGCGCGGTGCTGGTCGGGGTGTTTTGCTTTTGCGCTGGCATCCGCGAATTCTTAGCGCGCTTCAGGCGTCGCCCCTGTGCGGGGCGGCACCTACTTTTCTTTGCCG